>NZ_CP109466.1:0-16264 GCF_036227305.1 Streptosporangium sp. NBC_01469
CCTGATCATGTCCGCATCTCGCTGGAGAGTCGCATCCCCACCCCAGGGGAGCGCGATCAGCTGTCGATCGGACCAGGAACGCCTGTCATGGAGCACTGGCGAACCATGTGTCAGCAGGGAACACCCCTCGAAGTGTCGAACTCGATTGTCCCGAGCGACCGAGTGGGCTACGAGCTAGAGATCGAACTGGAGGACGAGGCATGAGCGCGGCGGTTTGGTCCTGGGTTGCGGCGGCGGTCTCGATCGCTGGGTTATGGGTCGGCGGGATCAACCCCCGCGCCGGATGGATCTATGGCATCGGCAGTCAGGGTGTGTGGGCGGCCTATGGGCTCGTCACCGACCAGCCCGGAATGATCGCTCTCTCCGCCGCGTTCGTCATCCTCTACAGCCGGAACCTGTGGCGCTGGCGCGGTACCCACTTCAAGCCCGTGGCCCAGGCCGAGCGAGGAGAGACACCGTGACCGAGCGCCCCGAGAACCCGGCCTTGTTCCCCGAGTGGGAGTCAGAGAACCCCCAGTGGAATTGGGAGGTGCGACAGCGAGCACACCAGGCCATGCATGCCGTGTACGAGGAGCTGCATCAGGTCCTGCGGTACAGGTTCGACAAGGACGGGCGTTTCATCGAGCCGACCGGGGTCTCTGACGGTGGAGACGTCACGGGTGTGATGCTCACGGCCAACAACGAGGTCTTGAGCAGACTCGACCGAGCGGTTCGGGGTGCCCGGGACGAGTTTCACGGGATCTTCGATGACATCGACCGCTACAAGCGGAGGATCTACGGGCCTGCCTACCGACCCATCCGCTCTGACCTTCACACCGGGGAGCTACGGGCCTTCCCCGAAGGCGAGTAGTCGCAAAGCCCGAGGTCAAAGGCCCGGCCAGACTGGTCGGGCCTTTCGTGTGTCCGGGGTACTTCTGATGTGGGGCCAGTTATGGCGCATATAACAAGCCCAGGCGCGGGGCCGCGCCGGGCGGCGGTCGGCCGGCGGACCCGGCACCCCAGAGGGGCCCCACCCCGCCCGCCGGCCGACCGCCGCCCGGCAGGATGGGGAGTTATGGAAACGGAAGACGGGAAGCGGCTCGATGCGGCGGTCCAGGAGTCGGCGGAAGTCGCGATAAGCACCGCGGCGAGCATGCGCGCGGACGCGGCCGGGATGGGCGACGAGATCGGGGCACTCCTGGAGACTCTGGCCGACGAGGTTGACGACGTCGCGGCCGAGCTGCTGACGATGCGGGACCAGATTCCGGCCATGGAAGCGGAGTCGCTGTACCTGACGAAGGCCCGCGCCGAGGCGGAGGAGCGAGGCGAGCAGGTTCCGGCACCGGGGACCGTCGAGGCTGAGGAGTGGGAAGCCGTGCGGCTTAGAGATATGCCCTCGCCGGGCGGGCAGGCTCCGGGATGGGGTGCGATCCAGTGAGTCGGCTACGGGTGCGTTGAGAGTCGGGGGAGTCGTGGTCCACCATCCCGTCTGCCTGCCCGTTGGGTACCAGACCGGCCCACCAGTACCAACTCTCCCCGTGCAGGTAGGGCAACCAGCGTGCGAGGAAGTTGCCGGGTGAGGTACACGTGAGGGAGAGCCGGTACTGGCGATCCGGCCCGGTAGGCGGAGCCCAGGCAGACGGGATGGTGGACCACGACGGACCCCCTTATGAGGGTGAGGAAACCCCAGGTGGTCAAGGTCTGTCAGTATGTACTGATGTACTGATGTGATGATCTACTGATTTACTGACAGATGGTGCAAGCGAAGATTTGCACGCCGTCCAAGATGCCGACCGGGACCATCGGTCGGTCATCTCGGCCGCACCTGATACATGCGCTACCGTCGCGCTGCTCATCACTGAGTCTGTCGCCCATCGTTCCTCCTACTCCGAGTTTCCCAGATCGGTGATGATCTGGTCAGCCAGGCCGGGGTCGTTGAGCAGCCGAGCCACCAGGGCCGTAAGGACATCTTGCTTGGTGACGCGGGAACGGCCGAGGGTTTCCGCAGCGTCGGCCGTCCAGGTCTGGAGTGCGCGGTGCTGTGTCGGCGCCAGATCGACGGTGACCCGCACGGGCTTGGCGAGCACAACCGCTTTGCGCCGCTGTCCTGTGGTCGGCGCAGCCGGAGAGGCAGCCTCAGGGAAGACCGCATCAACGAAGGTCGCCGCATGCTTCTTCCGCTCGTCGGTCCCCTGCTTCGCCTTGATCCGTGCAGCCTTGGCGGCCAGCTCGTCAGCACGGCTCATGCCGTCACCTCCTGGCGGTCGAGGTCGAGCAGCTCCATGGCAGCAGCGCCGTAGGCCGTGTCGAGGACCTTGACCATCGGGTCACCCCAGCTCTGTGCGAAGCGCTCCAGAGAGCCGATCTGAGCCTTCAGAACGGTCACGCCGTCGGCGACGGTGAGACCCCGGTAGACGCCGGTCGAGGCCGCCCGAGGCTTGACCCGAGTGAGCAGGACCGCATGGATCGGGGACTGTCCGTCCTCGCGGTCGTCGGCGACTTCAGCGAGGATCTCGCGGACAGCCAACAGGCGGTCGTACTCGACCGGCGTCGGCGCCATGGGGATCACGACGTGTGTCGCGATGCGCAGGACGGAGTACACCGTGCCTCTCTGCGCCTTCATGGGCGGGGTGTCGATCACGACGACGTCATACCGGTCACCGACGATCCCGGGGAGCTGCTTGTGCACGTTAGACACGGCCAGCGTGACCACCGGCCACGGCAGGTCGGCCGCCTCCTGCCACTTCTGGAGACTCTCGTTCTCCCCGTCGCAGTCCACGCCCAGCACCTTCATGCCCGCTTCGTGGATCGCTGCCGCCAGGTGCCCGGCGGTGGTGGTCTTGGTAGACCCGCCCTTCAAGTTCACTACGGCTATGACCAGCACGTTCTCTCCCTTCTCTCGACTTCTACTGATCTCATGATATCAGTACGTACTGAGATACTGAAGTACTGAGAGAGGGTTTCCGCCCTTACTAAGTCAAGGAGAGTGCGCGCGCGAGCTGGACCGCGAAGAGCTGCCCGTTGTTGACGCTGATGAAGCCCTTCCCGCTGGCGAACCGTCTCACCCTGCGACGGACCTTCCGGCGACGAGTCGGCCGAGCGCGCTCCATGAGCTGAGCACCCGCGAGCCCGATCACGAGGTCTCGCGGCCGGACCTGCCCGCCCTTCGTTCTCGGCGCGGCGACCTGTCGCGTGGTGCGCTGCGCGTGCGCCCAGCGACGAGCAATGCGCGCGGCCTGGACTGCTTGGTCCGGGGTGACCTCGACGGCGAAGGTCACGCGATCCAGGTTCCAGTAGCCCCAGAACCGGCCCGGCCCGGCTCCCGGCTCCGTCCAGGGTTCGGGTACGCAGTGCTGATACTCCTTGGCCGCGAAGCTGCCGTGCTTGGTGAAGTAGACCGCCGTCCGCTTGGGATCGCTGGCCTTGAGTCCCTCCGCGTAGTCGATACCGGTCCCGGCCCGGCGGTGCTGATCACGAGCGGTGAGCGGTTCCCCGGTCTTCTTGTCGTGAGCGACAATCTCGACGTTGTCAGCAGCGACGATGTCCGCCCAGACGTCCGAGAGCCACTGATAGAAGGGCTTGCCCGCGCCGACGCGAGCAGCTGCTGTTGCCCGAGCGCCGGGAGTTCGAGACAGGCCGTGCGGAGGCACCAGGAGTAGGTGAAAGTGCGGCGCGCCCCGCTTCTGGAACTCAAGCTTCCAGATGGTCAGCAGCGGTTGAGACCACGCCTTTTCGTAGCGTCGGCGGAACGCCTGCAAGTGCTTTTTGCAGACGCGGCCGGTAGGAACGACGGCCAGCCAGTCACCCGGGTAGGTGAGCGTGACCATGGCCGGGAGCCTGGTCGCGTCGTCCAGCATCGGCCGGTAGTCGATCTCGCACAACGCTCTGACCATGTTGGCCCGCGACTTGCGCGACCATCCGGTGATCTCGCGGCTTGGGATGCGCTCCGGTGGTTCCTCGTCGCGAGCGAGGTAGGTCGCGACGACGTCTACATCGAGCTGGCGACTTTTGAGCGCGCGTTCGTAACGGCGTTCGCGCCGGGCGAGGTCGGGTGCCTCGATGGCGAAAGCGCCGGCAGAAATGACGACGCGCGGCCGGGGACCTTCTTCGCCCTGCCATGCCTGGCGGCTGTCGAACATCTGCGCGGCGAGGTCGAGCCCGGCCGGGGACGGGAAGCGCGGCGCCCACAAGGACGCTGGAGTTTCCGGCGTGTCGGGCCGGGGGGTCTGCACAACGGCAAGACCATGAGCTACGCTACTCACAGCTTTGGTTCCGCTTCTACTTTGGCGAGTGACGCGAACCACCTGAAGGCCCGGCGTTGGTAGCGCCGGGCTTTCGCTTTTCCAGGACCATGGCGGAGATCTCAACCGGCGTCACGCCGACACGCCGAGATCGTCGGCGGTGATCTCGATCCCGCCCAGTTCGTCACGAACCCAAGCGTCGAGCTCTACGACCTTCCCGGCGTTCTCGACGTAGGCGACTACCTCATCGATGTCCTCGTCCCGGACGTAGCCGAGACGTGCTCGGACCGTGGACTTGGCTCCGTCCTGGAGCGAGAAGAGAACGCCGGGCGTGGTCTCGCTGATCCTGTGGCACTGCGCCCCGTAGTCCACGGCATGCTCAACGAGAGCCGCCTCAGTGTGCGACTCGGTAGGCAGCCGCAGGGCGATGCGCCGGGCGAAGAGATCCCTCAGGGAGAAGATGTCTTTGGTCGGCTCCTGGATAAGCGCGACGACGATGAAGCCGACCGCCCGGCCCTGCGTGAGCAGCAGGCCCAGCTTCTCCTCGATCTTCTCGCGGAGTCGGCGGGGCCAGTACTTGAGCAGCGGCGCCAGCTCGTCAATGAGGATCAGGGTCAACGGCCTGCCAGGACGCGGGGTGAAGTCGCGTTCGCCCTGGCTACCATCGAAGTTGTTCGCCTCAGCCATCTCTTCGCACAGCCGTTCCAGCAGTGCCAGCGTGGCCTCAGGAAGGTCGGGGGTGTCCAGGCCCACGTAGTCACCCTCTGCGAAGAGCTTCCGGCCCTGACTCAGTTCCTTCAGCTTCGGGTCGATGCCCACGAGCCGGACGAGTTTGGCCGTGATCGCAGGGGCGATGGCGCGCACGATGTTCCACTCCAGGCCCGCTTTGCCCGCGCCCATGGTGCCCGCAGCGCAGGTGCAGCCCCCGAGGAGACTCACGGTGTACGGCCTGCCGAACTCGTCGATCCCGACCGGGATGCGTCGCCAGTCGATGTCAGCGACCGACGCGGGGATGGGAGTCGCCGGGACGGTCGCGAGGAGAGGATCGCGGCGCATGAACGCCATGTCGAGGCCCCGCGGCTTGACCTCCTCGATCACGAGACGCTCAGCCTTGAAGGCTCCGCGCAGGTGATCAGACTTCTGGATGAAGTCGGACGCGGCCTGACCGGACTGCATCTCGACGAAGAGGTGATCCCAGTACGGGGTAGACCGGACCGTCTTGAGCTTGGGAAGGAACGTCTTGTCACGGGCCTGCACGGTGAGGTCGCACCGGGCGAAGGAGTCAGCCCAGGTACGCCGGTAGATCCACCAGCGATGCCACCAGGCCCGCGCCCACGTGCCAACACCCTGCTCGAAAGTCCGAGGGTGCGCAGCTTTCCAGGTAGAGAGCGCCGTGAGTGCCCCGGCCGCGATCGTCAGGCACAGTTGCCAGCCGAGCCAGGCCACGCTTCCACCCACGGTCCCGGCCGTGATGGTGGTACGCGGGTGAAGGAAAGCCTGGACGGTGAGCCAGGCGATCAGTCGGCCGATCTGCCGGACGATCCACCACAGAAGCTTGCCAACAGCGGCGAACAGGAAGTTGAACACGACGCCCCTCTCTGGACATGCGACGGGGAGCCACCCGGCGTGCAGGTGCGGAGTGGCTCCCCCGTGTGCAGTTACTTGCGGGCCTGGGCGCGGTACTTGCGCAGGTCCAGGTGCAGGGACTCGACGGAGGCCGAGGCCCGGTCCACGTGACTCTGGATGCTGGACAGGGACTCGGTGCAGCCCAGACCGGCAGCCAGCTCACGGTCGATGTTCTGGGCGGCTCCGATCAGACGGGAGATCCGCTCCATCTGGACGTCGATCTCGTCGATGCGATCGGTGACGGCACTCACTACAGGCTCCTGACGTAGTAGACGCGGACACGGGCGAACATCTGGAACTCGTCGGCGGCGACCGAGACCGAGGCATGCGCGGCCTTCGCCGTCTCTCGCGCCTCGTCGAGGGAGGTCGCGGTGAAGTCGGGGTAGCGGTTGGCGATGTGCTGGACGGAGCCGATGAGGCCCTGCGTCATGCCCGCAAGAACGGCCATCTCCTTGGCCAGCTGGCGGCGCTGCAACTTGATCCGGCGCAGGTTGCGGTAGAACTCCTGCCTGTCCTCCTTCGCCATCTTCGCGTCGGCGATGACGTTGCCCAGGGCGCCCCGGACCATCAGCTTCCGGCGTGCCTTGCGGATCCTCTTCGGTTCGAAGTTCGAGCCCTTGACGGCCGAGATCGGCCGGGCTCCGGAGCGTGCGGCGGTCGTTGCCATGTCTTCCTCACTTCTTGGGACGGGTGTGAGCCGGGCAGCCGTGAACGCGAGAGTCACCGGCCCAGATGCAGCCGCAGGACATGAAGGTCATCACTGACCGTCCCTCTTGGCAGCCCTGGCGGCGGCCCGGTTCTGCGCGAGCTCCTTGGGGTAGACCTGCCAGGGGTCCCGCTCGGGGCCGTACTCGCGCGGGCCGTCCTCGGGCGGCTCGTCCTGCGTCCAGTCGTAGTCGCTCACTTCTTGCCACCCGGGTTGCAGGTCTGGCACTTCGGGTCGGTGCAGCTGGAGAAATCGAGTGTCATGATGGGGACTCCTCTTCTGAGGACCCGGGGTGCGTCGGTCTGGACGATGGGCGCACCCCGGATCAGGGGATCAACGGCCCCGAAGGGCTTTCCGCTTGGCCTTCTCGGCCGCAATGCGCGCCTTGCGCGCCTTCTCCTGACAGTCCGGGTCGAGAGAACTGTCGAGGTCACCCGGCATGACGATCCACTCCTGAGAGCAGGCCAGGCAGACCGCCGTTTCCACTACGCGGCCTTAGCCGAGGTGAGGGGCTGGAGCCCGGCCGCCCGGTACCAGACCTGGAGACCGATCACCCGCTCCTCACCGGTGTCGGGGTTCTTCTTGGTCTTCTCCATCACCCCGACCTCGAACTGGCCGAGCGCGATCGGGGTGTACGGCATCAGTCCGTGACCCGGGTCCTTGTGAGCGGCAACGCCGATCTTCAAGACCTCGTTCTGGAGCGTGCCGAACGGCGTCTTGAAGCTGGCCACGACCTGAACCTCCCAGCGCGGGACGCCCTCCTTCGTGGTCTCCTGCACGGTCGACTTGAACGCCGTCTTCGGCTGGCACGCCAGGAAGGCCACACCGGCAAAGGTGTTGGCCTGGTCGATCTTGAAGTTCGTGAACATGCGGGTTCCTCCCGGTTGAGCAGCACTTTGGCTGAAATCTCACAGTCCCGTTGTCCCGGGACACTTTTGATGAGACTATAGAAGCACGGCGAGAGTCCCTACCGCAAGTAGAGTCCCGGGACAGTTTCAAGATCTTTAGGAGAGGAATCCGTGGCTACATCCCCCGAAGTTGAGGCGGACCTCCGACGGCGCATCGCCGAGGAGTTCGCACCCGGCGATCGACTGCCGAAACTGAACGAGTTGATGCAGGCTTACGGCCTGCGGTCAAGGTCGGCCATGGATCGCATCCTCCGAACCCTGGCAGCCGAAGGACGGCTCACTGTCCGCCATGGATCGGGCATCTACGTCAGCCGCCGTCACGTCGTCCACCGCAACCTGGTCCGGAACATCCAGCTCGAACACGCTCGCTCCCTGCGGGGAGAGGTCGCCGAGGGTGGCCTCTTCGAAGCCATGACGGGTGTTGAGGAAGTCCGCGTTGACACGTCGTATGAGCTGGTCAACGCAAGCGACGCAGTAGCCAGCCGCCTACAGGTCGAGAAGGGTTCAGCACTGCTGCTCCGAATCTTCCGCTACACGATCGCTGACGTACCGCACCAGGTCACGCGGTCGTACATGACTGCGGACCTCGCCAACCGCGCGGGGCTCACGTCCCCGGCGTCCGAGCAGCCAGGCATAGGAACGATCATGCAGCTACGGCGAGCGGGATCCCCGCCTGATCATGTCCGCATCTCGCTGGAGAGTCGCATCCCCACCCCAGGGGAGCGCGATCAGCTGTCGATCGGACCAGGAACGCCTGTCATGGAGCACTGGCGAACCATGTGTCAGCAGGGAACACCCCTCGAAGTGTCGAACTCGATTGTCCCGAGCGACCGAGTGGGCTACGAGCTAGAGATCGAACTGGAGGACGAGGCATGAGCGCGGCGGTTTGGTCCTGGGTTGCGGCGGCGGTCTCGATCGCTGGGTTATGGGTCGGCGGGATCAACCCCCGCGCCGGATGGATCTATGGCATCGGCAGTCAGGGTGTGTGGGCGGCCTATGGGCTCGTCACCGACCAGCCCGGAATGATCGCTCTCTCCGCCGCGTTCGTCATCCTCTACAGCCGGAACCTGTGGCGCTGGCGCGGTACCCACTTCAAGCCCGTGGCCCAGGCCGAGCGAGGAGAGACACCGTGACCGAGCGCCCCGAGAACCCGGCCTTGTTCCCCGAGTGGGAGTCAGAGAACCCCCAGTGGAATTGGGAGGTGCGACAGCGAGCACACCAGGCCATGCATGCCGTGTACGAGGAGCTGCATCAGGTCCTGCGGTACAGGTTCGACAAGGACGGGCGTTTCATCGAGCCGACCGGGGTCTCTGACGGTGGAGACGTCACGGGTGTGATGCTCACGGCCAACAACGAGGTCTTGAGCAGACTCGACCGAGCGGTTCGGGGTGCCCGGGACGAGTTTCACGGGATCTTCGATGACATCGACCGCTACAAGCGGAGGATCTACGGGCCTGCCTACCGACCCATCCGCTCTGACCTTCACACCGGGGAGCTACGGGCCTTCCCCGAAGGCGAGTAGTCGCAAAGCCCGAGGTCAAAGGCCCGGCCAGACTGGTCGGGCCTTTCGTGTGTCCGGGGTACTTCTGATGTGGGGCCAGTTATGGCGCATATAACAAGCCCAGGCGCGGGGCCGCGCCGGGCGGCGGTCGGCCGGCGGACCCGGCACCCCAGAGGGGCCCCACCCCGCCCGCCGGCCGACCGCCGCCCGGCAGGATGGGGAGTTATGGAAACGGAAGACGGGAAGCGGCTCGATGCGGCGGTCCAGGAGTCGGCGGAAGTCGCGATAAGCACCGCGGCGAGCATGCGCGCGGACGCGGCCGGGATGGGCGACGAGATCGGGGCACTCCTGGAGACTCTGGCCGACGAGGTTGACGACGTCGCGGCCGAGCTGCTGACGATGCGGGACCAGATTCCGGCCATGGAAGCGGAGTCGCTGTACCTGACGAAGGCCCGCGCCGAGGCGGAGGAGCGAGGCGAGCAGGTTCCGGCACCGGGGACCGTCGAGGCTGAGGAGTGGGAAGCCGTGCGGCTTAGAGATATGCCCTCGCCGGGCGGGCAGGCTCCGGGATGGGGTGCGATCCAGTGAGTCGGCTACGGGTGCGTTGAGAGTCGGGGGAGTCGTGGTCCACCATCCCGTCTGCCTGCCCGTTGGGTACCAGACCGGCCCACCAGTACCAACTCTCCCCGTGCAGGTAGGGCAACCAGCGTGCGAGGAAGTTGCCGGGTGAGGTACACGTGAGGGAGAGCCGGTACTGGCGATCCGGCCCGGTAGGCGGAGCCCAGGCAGACGGGATGGTGGACCACGACGGACCCCCTTATGAGGGTGAGGAAACCCCAGGTGGTCAAGGTCTGTCAGTATGTACTGATGTACTGATGTGATGATCTACTGATTTACTGACAGATGGTGCAAGCGAAGATTTGCACGCCGTCCAAGATGCCGACCGGGACCATCGGTCGGTCATCTCGGCCGCACCTGATACATGCGCTACCGTCGCGCTGCTCATCACTGAGTCTGTCGCCCATCGTTCCTCCTACTCCGAGTTTCCCAGATCGGTGATGATCTGGTCAGCCAGGCCGGGGTCGTTGAGCAGCCGAGCCACCAGGGCCGTAAGGACATCTTGCTTGGTGACGCGGGAACGGCCGAGGGTTTCCGCAGCGTCGGCCGTCCAGGTCTGGAGTGCGCGGTGCTGTGTCGGCGCCAGATCGACGGTGACCCGCACGGGCTTGGCGAGCACAACCGCTTTGCGCCGCTGTCCTGTGGTCGGCGCAGCCGGAGAGGCAGCCTCAGGGAAGACCGCATCAACGAAGGTCGCCGCATGCTTCTTCCGCTCGTCGGTCCCCTGCTTCGCCTTGATCCGTGCAGCCTTGGCGGCCAGCTCGTCAGCACGGCTCATGCCGTCACCTCCTGGCGGTCGAGGTCGAGCAGCTCCATGGCAGCAGCGCCGTAGGCCGTGTCGAGGACCTTGACCATCGGGTCACCCCAGCTCTGTGCGAAGCGCTCCAGAGAGCCGATCTGAGCCTTCAGAACGGTCACGCCGTCGGCGACGGTGAGACCCCGGTAGACGCCGGTCGAGGCCGCCCGAGGCTTGACCCGAGTGAGCAGGACCGCATGGATCGGGGACTGTCCGTCCTCGCGGTCGTCGGCGACTTCAGCGAGGATCTCGCGGACAGCCAACAGGCGGTCGTACTCGACCGGCGTCGGCGCCATGGGGATCACGACGTGTGTCGCGATGCGCAGGACGGAGTACACCGTGCCTCTCTGCGCCTTCATGGGCGGGGTGTCGATCACGACGACGTCATACCGGTCACCGACGATCCCGGGGAGCTGCTTGTGCACGTTAGACACGGCCAGCGTGACCACCGGCCACGGCAGGTCGGCCGCCTCCTGCCACTTCTGGAGACTCTCGTTCTCCCCGTCGCAGTCCACGCCCAGCACCTTCATGCCCGCTTCGTGGATCGCTGCCGCCAGGTGCCCGGCGGTGGTGGTCTTGGTAGACCCGCCCTTCAAGTTCACTACGGCTATGACCAGCACGTTCTCTCCCTTCTCTCGACTTCTACTGATCTCATGATATCAGTACGTACTGAGATACTGAAGTACTGAGAGAGGGTTTCCGCCCTTACTAAGTCAAGGAGAGTGCGCGCGCGAGCTGGACCGCGAAGAGCTGCCCGTTGTTGACGCTGATGAAGCCCTTCCCGCTGGCGAACCGTCTCACCCTGCGACGGACCTTCCGGCGACGAGTCGGCCGAGCGCGCTCCATGAGCTGAGCACCCGCGAGCCCGATCACGAGGTCTCGCGGCCGGACCTGCCCGCCCTTCGTTCTCGGCGCGGCGACCTGTCGCGTGGTGCGCTGCGCGTGCGCCCAGCGACGAGCAATGCGCGCGGCCTGGACTGCTTGGTCCGGGGTGACCTCGACGGCGAAGGTCACGCGATCCAGGTTCCAGTAGCCCCAGAACCGGCCCGGCCCGGCTCCCGGCTCCGTCCAGGGTTCGGGTACGCAGTGCTGATACTCCTTGGCCGCGAAGCTGCCGTGCTTGGTGAAGTAGACCGCCGTCCGCTTGGGATCGCTGGCCTTGAGTCCCTCCGCGTAGTCGATACCGGTCCCGGCCCGGCGGTGCTGATCACGAGCGGTGAGCGGTTCCCCGGTCTTCTTGTCGTGAGCGACAATCTCGACGTTGTCAGCAGCGACGATGTCCGCCCAGACGTCCGAGAGCCACTGATAGAAGGGCTTGCCCGCGCCGACGCGAGCAGCTGCTGTTGCCCGAGCGCCGGGAGTTCGAGACAGGCCGTGCGGAGGCACCAGGAGTAGGTGAAAGTGCGGCGCGCCCCGCTTCTGGAACTCAAGCTTCCAGATGGTCAGCAGCGGTTGAGACCACGCCTTTTCGTAGCGTCGGCGGAACGCCTGCAAGTGCTTTTTGCAGACGCGGCCGGTAGGAACGACGGCCAGCCAGTCACCCGGGTAGGTGAGCGTGACCATGGCCGGGAGCCTGGTCGCGTCGTCCAGCATCGGCCGGTAGTCGATCTCGCACAACGCTCTGACCATGTTGGCCCGCGACTTGCGCGACCATCCGGTGATCTCGCGGCTTGGGATGCGCTCCGGTGGTTCCTCGTCGCGAGCGAGGTAGGTCGCGACGACGTCTACATCGAGCTGGCGACTTTTGAGCGCGCGTTCGTAACGGCGTTCGCGCCGGGCGAGGTCGGGTGCCTCGATGGCGAAAGCGCCGGCAGAAATGACGACGCGCGGCCGGGGACCTTCTTCGCCCTGCCATGCCTGGCGGCTGTCGAACATCTGCGCGGCGAGGTCGAGCCCGGCCGGGGACGGGAAGCGCGGCGCCCACAAGGACGCTGGAGTTTCCGGCGTGTCGGGCCGGGGGGTCTGCACAACGGCAAGACCATGAGCTACGCTACTCACAGCTTTGGTTCCGCTTCTACTTTGGCGAGTGACGCGAACCACCTGAAGGCCCGGCGTTGGTAGCGCCGGGCTTTCGCTTTTCCAGGACCATGGCGGAGATCTCAACCGGCGTCACGCCGACACGCCGAGATCGTCGGCGGTGATCTCGATCCCGCCCAGTTCGTCACGAACCCAAGCGTCGAGCTCTACGACCTTCCCGGCGTTCTCGACGTAGGCGACTACCTCATCGATGTCCTCGTCCCGGACGTAGCCGAGACGTGCTCGGACCGTGGACTTGGCTCCGTCCTGGAGCGAGAAGAGAACGCCGGGCGTGGTCTCGCTGATCCTGTGGCACTGCGCCCCGTAGTCCACGGCATGCTCAACGAGAGCCGCCTCAGTGTGCGACTCGGTAGGCAGCCGCAGGGCGATGCGCCGGGCGAAGAGATCCCTCAGGGAGAAGATGTCTTTGGTCGGCTCCTGGATAAGCGCGACGACGATGAAGCCGACCGCCCGGCCCTGCGTGAGCAGCAGGCCCAGCTTCTCCTCGATCTTCTCGCGGAGTCGGCGGGGCCAGTACTTGAGCAGCGGCGCCAGCTCGTCAATGAGGATCAGGGTCAACGGCCTGCCAGGACGCGGGGTGAAGTCGCGTTCGCCCTGGCTACCATCGAAGTTGTTCGCCTCAGCCATCTCTTCGCACAGCCGTTCCAGCAGTGCCAGCGTGGCCTCAGGAAGGTCGGGGGTGTCCAGGCCCACGTAGTCACCCTCTGCGAAGAGCTTCCGGCCCTGACTCAGTTCCTTCAGCTTCGGGTCGATGCCCACGAGCCGGACGAGTTTGGCCGTGATCGCAGGGGCGATGGCGCGCACGATGTTCCACTCCAGGCCCGCTTTGCCCGCGCCCATGGTGCCCGCAGCGCAGGTGCAGCCCCCGAGGAGACTCACGGTGTACGGCCTGCCGAACTCGTCGATCCCGACCGGGATGCGTCGCCAGTCGATGTCAGCGACCGACGCGGGGATGGGAGTCGCCGGGACGGTCGCGAGGAGAGGATCGCGGCGCATGAACGCCATGTCGAGGCCCCGCGGCTTGACCTCCTCGATCACGAGACGCTCAGCCTTGAAGGCTCCGCGCAGGTGATCAGACTTCTGGATGAAGTCGGACGCGGCCTGACCGGACTGCATCTCGACGAAGAGGTGATCCCAGTACGGGGTAGACCGGACCGTCTTGAGCTTGGGAAGGAACGTCTTGTCACGGGCCTGCACGGTGAGGTCGCACCGGGCGAAGGAGTCAGCCCAGGTACGCCGGTAGATCCACCAGCGATGCCACCAGGCCCGCGCCCACGTGCCAACACCCTGCTCGAAAGTCCGAGGGTGCGCAGCTTTCCAGGTAGAGAGCGCCGTGAGTGCCCCGGCCGCGATCGTCAGGCACAGTTGCCAGCCGAGCCAGGCCACGCTTCCACCCACGGTCCCGGCCGTGATGGTGGTACGCGGGTGAAGGAAAGCCTGGACGGTGAGCCAGGCGATCAGTCGGCCGATCTGCCGGACGATCCACCACAGAAGCTTGCCAACAGCGGCGAACAGGAAGTTGAACACGACGCCCCTCTCTGGACATGCGACGGGGAGCCACCCGGCGTGCAGGTGCGGAGTGGCTCCCCCGTGTGCAGTTACTTGCGGGCCTGGGCGCGGTACTTGCGCAGGTCCAGGTGCAGGGACTCGACGGAGGCCGAGGCCCGGTCCACGTGACTCTGGATGCTGGACAGGGACTCGGTGCAGCCCAGACCGGCAGCCAGCTCACGGTCGATGTTCTGGGCGGCTCCGATCAGACGGGAGATCCGCTCCATCTGGACGTCGATCTCGTCGATGCGATCGGTGACGGCACTCACTACAGGCTCCTGACGTAGTAGACGCGGACACGGGCGAACATCTGGAACTCGTCGGCGGCGACCGAGACCGAGGCATGCGCGGCCTTCGCCGTCTCTCGCGCCTCGTCGAGGGAGGTCGCGGTGAAGTCGGGGTAGCGGTTGGCGATGTGCTGGACGGAGCCGATGAGGCCCTGCGTCATGCCCGCAAGAACGGCCATCTCCTTGGCCAGCTGGCGGCGCTGCAACTTGATCCGGCGCAGGTTGCGGTAGAACTCCTGCCTGTCCTCCTTCGCCATCTTCGCGTCGGCGATGACGTTGCCCAGGGCGCCCCGGACCATCAGCTTCCGGCGTGCCTTGCGGATCCTCTTCGGTTCGAAGTTCGAGCCCTTGACGGCCGAGATCGGCCGGGCTCCGGAGCGTGCGGCGGTCGTTGCCATGTCTTCCTCACTTCTTGGGACGGGTGTGAGCCGGGCAGCCGTGAACGCGAGAGTCACCGGCCCAGATGCAGCCGCAGGACATGAAGGTCATCACTGACCGTCCCTCTTGGCAGCCCTGGCGGCGGCCCGGTTCTGCGCGAGCTCCTTGGGGTAGACCTGCCAGGGGTCCCGCTCGGGGCCGTACTCGCGCGGGCCGTCCTCGGGCGGCTCGTCCTGCGTCCAGTCGTAGTCGCTCACTTCTTGCCACCCGGGTTGCAGGTCTGGCACTTCGGGTCGGTGCAGCTGGAGAAATCGAGTGTCATGATGGGGACTCCTCTTCTGAGGACCCGGGGTGCGTCGGTCTGGACGATGGGCGCACCCCGGATCAGGGGATCAACGGCCCCGAAGGGCTTTCCGCTTGGCCTTCTCGGCCGCAATGCGCGCCTTGCGCGCCTTCTCCTGACAGTCCGGGTCGAGAGAACTGTCGAGGTCACCCGGCATGACGATCCACTCCTGAGAGCAGGCCAGGCAGACCGCCGTTTCCACTACGCGGCCTTAGCCGAGGTGAGGGGCTGGAGCCCGGCCGCCCGGTACCAGACCTGGAGACCGATCACCCGCTCCTCACCGGTGTCGGGGTTCTTCTTGGTCTTCTCCATCACCCCGACCTCGAACTGGCCGAGCGCGATCGGGGTGTACGGCATCAGTCCGTGACCCGGGTCCTTGTGAGCGGCAACGCCGATCTTCAAGACCTCGTTCTGGAGCGTGCCGAACGGCGTCTTGAAGCTGGCCACGACCTGAACCTCCCAGCGCGGGACGCCCTCCTTCGTGGTCTCCTGCACGGTCGACTTGAACGCCGTCTTCGGCTGGCACGCCAGGAAGGCCACACCGGCAAAGGTGTTGGCCTGGTCGATCTTGAAGTTCGTGAACATGCGGGTTCCTCCCGGTTGAGCAGCACTTTGGCTGAAATCTCACAGTCCCGTTGTCCCGGGACACTTTTGATGAGACTATAGAAGCACGGCGAGAGTCCCTACCGCAAGTAGAGTCCCGGGACAGTTTCAAGATCTTTAGGAGAGGAATCCGTGGCTACATCCCCCGAAGTTGAGGCGGACCTCCGACGGCGCATCGCCGAGGAGTTCGCACCCGGCGATCGACTGCCGAAACTGAACGAGTTGATGCAGGCTTACGGCCTGCGGTCAAGGTCGGCCATGGATCGCATCCTCCGAACCCTGGCAGCCGAAGGACGGCTCACTGTCCGCCATGGATCGGGCATCTACGTCAGCCGCCGTCACGTCGTCCACCGCAACCTGGTCCGGAACATCCAGCTCGAACACGCTCGCTCCCTGCGGGGAGAGGTCGCCGAGGGTGGCCTCTTCGAAGCCATGACGGGTGTTGAGGAAGTCCGCGTTGACACGTCGTATGAGCTGGTCAACGCAAGCGACGCAGTAGCCAGCCGCCTACAGGTCGAGAAGGGTTCAGCACTGCTGCTCCGAATCTTCCGCTACACGATCGCTGACGTACCGCACCAGGTCACGCGGTCGTACATGACTGCGGACCTCGCCAACCGCGCGGGGCTCACGTCCCCGGCGTCCGAGCAGCCAGGCATAGGAACGATCATGCAGCTACGGCGAGCGGGATCCCCG